>JABAQM010000002.1 GCA_019187105.1 Fimbriimonadaceae bacterium
CGGCGACCGCAACTTTGGCCTGATTGAGGTGGACACCACCGCCAACCCGCCGGTGCTGCGCTACAACGTCTACAACACCAAGGGCGAACCGGCCTGGGCCAAAACCTTTGAGGTGAGCGTGGCGGAACTGAAAAACGGTGTCAGTTCGTGGGAAAAGAAAATGGTGCGGTGAAAAAGGCAGAGGAGGGCTGGGTGGGCGGCGACCTGTTTGTCAGAAATGGTTTTGCGAAAAGATCGCTGGTACGATTTTGTCTGACGAGTGCTTTTCTGTTTTGCCAAACAAGCCATTCAAAACCCGTTGTCACAATTCCACAAAGCGGATTTACGGTTATTTCCGAAAGATTTGGAAAAATGAAAATAAAAATCCTGGTTAAAACCCGGATGGCCAGTGATGCAAAAATAAAGAACAGGAAATATAATCGTGTAACAAATAATTGTGCATTTGATCAATCTGTTTGCAGTGTCGTTGACTATTTGGAGATATTCGTGAACGGTTCTTCATTTGGCCGCCCATGCTGGCTGACCTGCGGGTTGTATGATTTGCACTCTATCAAGCTGGAACCGAAGGAAGGCGGCGCGTTGTTGTTTCTTCATTCTGGAGATGGTGCCGAAAGCGAGCATGCAGTGGTCGAGTTTGATGTCTGTGGTTTTAAAAGGGTTCTGTGGCCAGACCAGATGAACCCCAAAGGCCCTTATACGGAGATGGTTTTTTACAGGCGAAACTACTGCATAGGCAAAAAATAGTGTGTGTCTTGAGTATGCTCGCGAAAGAGGAATGGGATGAGTAAGCGCAAAAAACTTTGATTCCCCGCCGTCATTCCCGCGAAAGCGGGAACCCAGTCAAGACAAAAAACAAAAGGTTTTTAGTCGGCCCTGAAAAAGGTGAAATAATCGATAAATAAAGGGTAATTTTGGTTAATGAGGGGGTAAAAATCTCCGATAAAGTGGTGGTCCGCCTCGAAATTCCCGTAGATTTTGGAGAAAACGCATGGCGCATCCAACGCCCCCCGCAAACGAAGGGCCTCAGCAGCAACGATTGTTTCAGTCCGAGTTGCGCTTGATCTTAAAAGTGCAATTCGAGGGGGCAAGTCACCCTCTGGTGCGTCTGGGTGACTTGTTGCCTTGGGATGAACTGGATCGGGAGTTGGGCGCGAACTTCAGGGAGTCGGGCAGGCCCGGCGTCCCCACGCGGCTGATGGTGGGCCTGCAACTGCTCAAGCACACGTTTGATCTGAGCGACACGCAGGTGGTGCGGCAATGGGTGGAGAATCCGTACTGGCAATATTTTTGCGGCGAGGTGTATTTTCAAACGGAACCACCGGTGGACCCCACCACGCTGGGACGATGGCGGCGGCGGATGGGGAGTGATGGCCTGGAAAAACTGCTCGGCGCCACGCTACAGGCGGCGAAAAACGCGGGGCTCACCCTGTCCGTGTCCTTGAGGCAGATCAACGTGGACACCACGGTTCAGGAAAAAGCCATTGCCTGGCCGACCCAGGCGAAGCTGATGCACCGGCTTCGCAAAAAACTCGTGGCCCTGGCCAGGGAACTTGGCGTCGATCTCAGTCACACCTACACGCGCAAAAGCAAAACCGCGCTGTTTGAAGTCAACCGGTATCGCCGCCACCCCAAACTGCGTGCCAAATGGCTGCGCAAACTCAACACCTACCTTGGCGCGGTGAAGCGTGACATTGAGCGCAAAATCGCCGAGGACGTAGCACGGCAAGAGAAGTTCAGAAATTTGTTTGCGTTGTACGAACGCTTGACCAAAAAACACCCCACGGCCAAGGAGAAGCTGTATTCCTTGCACGAACCCGATGTGGAATGCATCGGCAAAGGCAAGACACGCAAACCTTTTGAGTTCGGTTGCAAGGTCAGTCTCGCGACAACCAGTCGGGACAATTGGGTGGTGGGTGCCTTGGCCTTGCATGGCAATCCCTACGACGGACACACCCTGAACAAGGCCTTGGATCAGGTGGAGCGGGTAACGGGGCAAACGGTGAAGGGCGAAGTGTTCGTGGACAAGGGATACCGGGGACACGACTGCACCAAACAGGCGACGATTCATGTGGTGAAGGGGATTCAAAAGCTTGACCGGACACTCAAAAAGTGGAGCAAACGCAGGGCGGCGATTGAACCCATCATTGGCCATTTGAAAAACACCGGGCGGCTTTGCCGTAATTTCCTGAAGGGAAAAATCGGGGACGAACTGAACGTGATTTTGTGCGGCTGCGGCCAAAACATCCGCAAGCTTCTCGGCATCCTCGACTCAGCCCCCGCGCCAAGGCCCAGCGGCTAATCGTTCGGAGGGAGCAAGCGAGTCCAAACCCCTGACGCCAAACGCGTGGGCCTCCCCATGCACGAAAACCGTGTGACCCGGTCGCTCACCCACCTGACTTCCCTTTTGCAGGGCCGACGACTTCATCTTCCAGTCCAAAATCACCCCCATCAACGGCACCCACAACCCGTCTCTCGCTAAAAAATCCACAAAATTTACCCCGCTGACCCCCCTTTTGCAGGGCCGACTT